>NZ_ADHJ01000015.1:0-7645 GCF_000193415.1 Paenibacillus vortex V453 | reverse complement strand
CAAGGACTCAGATTAATGCAAAATGCTCACTTATAAAAAGCACTACGGCTAAGCCCAACCTGCTCAACGGCTTCATGAACCGTCCTAACGTCTCCCGACGCCAGCAATTTTTTCACTTGCATTGTTTTAACTACAGCTTCGGGAAGGATGTCTTCCCGGACCAGATAGTAGCGTTCCTTCACAAACGTCCTCTCCTCAAAGACTACTGTATTCGTATAGTGGACATTATACTGGATATACCAAGTAAGGGCAATACATAAGTGTCCATTTTTTAGAGATTACGATATTATCATGTCAACTCTATAGCCTATACTATATCGCAATTCCTATTGGAACTCATCGTAATTAACGTCAAAATTGTAAATGTAGCGTAAGAAAAAGCAGCCTCCGGTACTCGAAGACTGCCGATTTCTCTACCAGCTATGTATAGGTCAGGGGCAAACCACAATATTCACATGGAAGAGATTCCAGTGGATTTAACATAACTTTATTTCCGCAGCCGATGCACTCATGACTTTTTGGTCCCGGTGGGACCGTTGTTTCAAGTGGTGTTTCATCTGTATTAAGGACCATATTATGAGTACTTTCCATGCCGGGTTTATCCGAATGCTGGTTATAGGCGTTCAACCGCACCCTCCCCTCTTTTATAATGCCGTTAGGAAAGAGTTTGTGATTGAGTAAATACTGCAAATCTTTCAGTACTGCGGATAGAGGTTGATGAACATGCAATGCAATGTCTTCAATACTGTGGAGGCCGTTTGATACCAAAGATTCATACTCTTTCGCGAGTGTATAAAATCTCTTGTTTGCTCTTAATCTTAGTCCATATAGGACAGCAACGATTAATATACCAATAATACCTACCGCTAAAGCCAATCCCATAGCTTTATTAGCCCGTTGTGAAGGCTCGAACTCACTGTATGGAACAAAAAAGTAATACATTACAATAAAGATGTAACCACCGATAAGACAATTGGTTAATTGATAGTAGCTATAACCCTTCCTATAGTTAAGATGAGTTGAGCTGATAAATTTCCATAGTACCGGCAATAAAATGACCGGAAACAATATAAAACTCCCTAATAAGATTAAAGCATCCCAACCGGTTGGTTGGGGTTCGTACTGTTGATTTTCACTCACTTTCAATCCTCACTCCTCCAAAGTGTTTGAGGTAGCATCCTTAATGAAGTACGATTCCGCAGTAATCGCATTCCTTGGTATCCATCTTGTTAAGTATGACTTTGGATCCACAGCCAGAACATTCCACGGTTTTAGGCTGCGGAGGATTTGCTTGCATGTCAACAAGTGTGTTTGTGGTGCGAATACTCCGTTGGGGACTCACTGAATCCATAATCGAAGTGAACTGGCCCTGTTTATCCAAGAAATTCTCAACCTCATCATTCCGTTTAAAAATCAACTCTCCATCCACAATAGCACCTCGTGGAAAATGGCCTTTATTCATTAAATATTCTAAATCCTTCTCTACACTGATTGGCTTCTGCCTCATCTGTTCTGCAATCTCTTCTATATGATTAATTTTATGAATAAATATAACCTGTTTATATTGCTCAACCATATTAGAGTACCGCTCATTTCGGTTTAGCTGAAACCCGGCAACTACAACCAGCAAAACAAAATTAATCAAAAATACTCCTACAATATAAGCAAAAATAGAGTTAAAGAAAAAACCATAAATAAGATACGAAACAAAACTGAACAGTAATTGAAATGAAATTAATTTATAGGTGAATCCTTTTCGATAATTGAGATGTTGATTAGAGACAGCCCTCCAGATGGTTAGCGGAATCAATATATAAGGCAAAAGCAAACTGCCAGTTATCAAAACATGATCCAATGCCTCTGGTCGTGGCTCATACTTGTCATGTTTTTGATCCTTTGTTTGTATAGCCAATACTAAACCTCCTTCCGTGGATTACATGTAATTCAACCAACTGCCACAATACTCACACTCTTTAGACTCCTCTGGTTGCAAAATCACTTTTGAACCACACCCCACACATTGTGTTGACTTAGGCAGTTTGCTAGGAATGCTTCGAATTAATGAGCTTTCTGCAGCAGCCTCTTGCTCTGCCTTTTGAGAGGAATCTGTCTCAACTTCTAACGTATCATCATCATTGTTACTTTCATCATCTTCTTGTTCTTGTTCTTCCTCTTCCTCTTCCTCTTCCTCGTCGTTTTCTCCATCCCAGTAGATAATCCCATCCTCAATAGTCCCCGAAGGAAGTGTGTTCTCTTGCATTAAAAACATGATGTCCTCAGTCGCTTGCTCAGGTTTACGATTAACCTGCCTCGCAATCTCCGCAATTTCATCGTGATCCTGATTTAGGAGCAATTCTTTGTAGCTTGTTTCAAGTCCCTTAAAATACGTGTTAGCTCGCATACTCATCACTTGAAAAGTAACAATAAGAGGCAGACAAAACATGGCGACTATTAGCATAAGGGATTGGGTTTCCTTTGTCCTTATGGATGATTCCAATCCAGCGAACGACACAAAATAAGCGTAGATGAATATCCATAAAAAAGTCATGACTAATAGAGTGGATAAAAGACTGTAATTAGAACCCTTCCGATATGAAAATCGATGAGAAGCAACCACTTGAAGTAAACCCACAGCTAAAAACACTGGTGGAAACACAGCGGTCCCAAATATTATAAAAAAATCAACTTTAGTGAATGTAGGTCGGTAAACACTTGTTTGATTATTCATTCCTTGTTCTCCTTGACTATCATGTGGCTATTATTCTTATTAGATTAACTCCTTAAGCAACAATCATCGTACCGCAATACTCGCATTCTTTTTTCTCAAGCTGCGTCACGACCGTCCTTGCCCCGCAGCCAGGACATTCCACCGACTTTGGTACGCTACCCACCTGAGTTACGGTTCGTTCGGAATTTACAGATTCCGCTGCATCATTGCCCAGTGTATACTGCACTCTCTGCCCGCTGCGTGAAACAAACTCCCCCTGGGTAGGGGATTCGGACTTGTTGAGCAATGAAGGAATGCTCACCATCCCATTATCAATCTTCCCATAGGGAAGCATACGCTCTTCAAACATAAACGTTATATCCCGGGCAGCATGTGCTGGCGTCACCTTGGCGTCCTGAGCGATCTGCCCAATATGAACCAGCCTTTTCCGTATGATGGCATTCGAATAAACTTGCAGGAGGCTGCTGAATTTCTTATCTTCTCGGTTAGCGATCACAAACATGATAATGGCTGGAATTAGTATGACAATGCCAAGCACGATCGTGGAAGAGATGAGGCCATCAACATCGTTATCATCCATCGTGCCTATCATTATAAGGAATTCCATGACTCCAAATGTGAGAACCAGCACCCACCCAAAGAGTCTGTTGTTCCTTCCTTTACAGCTGTTATGACGCTGGGTGACGAGCACCCGAATGGCCGCGAGCACAATAGCTAACGGAAAAAATATAGCCGCCAGCACGATAATGAAATAATCTATTTTCGTGAGTCTGGATTTAAAAAGCTTCTGCTTCAATGAACCCCCCATACGCTCTCCCCTCAGTCATCTGCTTTATGTTGATCCCGCTTTTGCTTTCAGAAGTGCCGTGTTCCGGTCCTGTACTGTTCTGAGAATATCCCGGATGATATGAACGGCCTGCTCTGTCAGTTCATGATGTTGTTCCTTCTGGGATCCACCGATCAGCGCAACTTGATCCTCCAGCATCGCAATTTTCTGCTGGATTAGATGCTCCACTTCAACTAAAGAGGAGTGTGTGATGGGATCGCTGTAGCGAAGCGTTTCCTCGAGCTCGGCTACCTGGCGGTCTAATGCTTGAATATTCTCAACTGGCATCTGGCTAAGCTTCCTGCGAATAGAGCCAATCCAATCCACAATCTCTCGCTTCCCCGTGAGATGATCGGTTTCCCTCTGTTCATGAGTACCTGCATATTTCCCAACCAGGGCTACCAGCCCCAGAACAACAAAGAACACCAATAAAGTGATGAGATGAATCATCATGTACGAAGATACAGGCAGCTTAAATAAATATCCCAGCAAAATAACCTCCAACAAAACGGAGACGGCATAAATGCCAATAATAGCTCCTGAAGCAATAAAAAACGGAACTGCTGCGGAAGCCGCCTTACGTCGATGGATAAGGAATCCAATAAATATGAAAATGGCCGCTTCGGCGCATCCAAGGGCTATACCCGATATCCAGGAATTCAACTGAACCATCCCACCGGTAAATCCGAACAGGAGGATGGTTACAATCGGAAGCACAACGGCAGCCAGCCATAACTGGTTTCGACTCGTGGTTCTTGTACTCACTCTCTTCCCTCGCTTTCATTCCACGTCAATTTATGGCCGCACTCCATGCAGAACTTTTGTCCCGGTTTAATCTCATGATTACAGCTTGGGCATGCAAGCACTTGGCTTGACCCACAGCTAGGACAAAATTTTGCTTCCGCATCCACTAATTCACCGCATTCTCTGCAAGGCATAGGGAGGAGTGCACCGCAATCCGGACATTTTACAGCACCTGCCGGGTGGTCATGACCGCACTTAGGGCAAGCATGATACGGATCTCCACAGTGAAGACAGAACTTGGCATTGGGAGGCAGAGGCTGACCGCAGTCACTGCACGGGATGGTTTTTACCGTTTGTTCCTCCGGCTTCGTGAGAATGGACTGACCGCATCCCGAACAGAATCGAGATTCTTCCCCATTCAATGTTCCACACTTGGCACATGCCTTCTGTATTACTTGTATATCTTTTTTCTCCCGAACTCTTGAACTTTCAAACATTTGGCCCACGGTCTCATACATCGGGCCAACCATGCCAAGCCCCATACCCAGTCCAGTCCCCATAACAGCTGCCGGGCTGCCGGGATTCTTTGCCGCACCCTCCAGCGTATTAAAAGTCCTTTCCTGATGGTAGGTATATCCGATGATGTCCATTTCCGCTTTTTTTGCCAACGCTTCCTTGATTCGAATCGCAGCGGGGTCATTCTCGGGAATATTGATGGAATCCACATAGAAATTAAGCAGGGTGATTCCCATTTCTTCAAATGAAACAGCAATTGCTTCCATGATGTGCTTCGATATTTCCGCTATGTAAGCATTGATTTCTACGACGCTAATTTTTTTATGAACAATATATGAGGATATGATCTCTGTAATATTGGACATCAGTACGCCACGATAGTATTTGACAAGTGTGCTCTGATCAAAGGTTGGAAGGGTGCCAACCATCGTTGCCAGAAACTTTCGCGGATCGCTGATCTGAACACCGAATTGGCCAAAAGCTCGAAGCGATACAATAATGTTATACTTCGGATCCTGCAGCTGGATTGGCGAACTGGTCCCCCATTTCACATCCAGTGAGCGAAGTTTATTAACAAACCAGACTTCCGCCGTAAACGGAGACTTTCCGCCGAATGGAAGGTTGATAATATTAGATAGTATCGGTATATTCGCTGTACTCAGCGTATGTCGTCCAGCAGAAAAGGAGTCCAATGCCTGACCGCCCTTATACAGAATAGCCTCCTGCGTCTCATGAACGATAAGCTGGGTCCACGTGCCTAACTCCTGGTTCGGATAACGCCAAGCAAACACATCGGGGGGTCCTTCGTATTTTACAACTTCAATGATTGCCATAGTTCTACTCTCCTTTTTGCACGGTTCGTTCCATCTGATGATCTATGGAAATAGGTACTAATGTACTACTATTGTATACGATTTATCCGATAAATGGATGCAAAATTTGGAAAGTCGAAAAAAAGACAAGCTATGAGCCTCTAACAATACGATGAACAGCGTTTGGCATACTTTGGAGATAACGATGTAGACGGATGTGATTCCATTCATGAAAAAACGGCCAAGTCTGCTGTTCAACAGACTTGGCCGCTTCCTTGAATATATGTTTATGGGGTGCTGATCAATAGTAGCTGCTTCCTTCAACAAATTCGAATTCAAAATCGCCGATTCTTACAATGGTCCCTTCAGTCGCGCCACGCTTACGAAGCTCTTCATCGATACCCATATGACGCATCGTTCTGGCGAGTTTCAGGATCGCATCATGCGAATTCATCTGCATCCGCTTCAGCATCCGTTCAATTCGCTCACTATGGACCACATACATTTCATTATCCCTGGTAACCGTAAAGGAATTGTCGTTTTGCGCTTTGAATTTATAAACCTTACGTTCGGAAACCTCGGTTACCTCTTCGACCGTCGGCTCATCCGGAATGCTCTCAAGCACATCGATCGTGCGATACAGAAGTTCCTGGATGCCCTGACGCGTTAGGGAGGAGATCGGCATAATCTCGATGTCAGGACGGATTTCCTTAATCTTCTCCTTAAAGGCAGCTAGATACTCCTCTGCCTCAGGCATGTCCATTTTATTGGCAGCCACGATTTGCGGGCGCTCAATCAGGAGCGGATTGTACAGTCTGATCTCATCATTGATTTTTTCCCAATCTTCAAACGGATCTCTACCCTCTGTGCCTGCCATATCCACAACATGGATAATGACACGAGTTCTCTCCACATGACGGAGGAATTCATGCCCCAATCCTACGCCTTCATGTGCACCCTCAATCAGACCAGGCAGATCAGCCATGACAAAATTGCGCCCGTCTCCAACGTCAACCATACCCAAATTCGGAGTTATCGTCGTAAAATGGTAAGCGCCAATCTTCGGCTGTGCCGCAGACACAACGGATAACAAGGTTGATTTGCCTACGCTTGGAAATCCAACGAGACCTACATCTGCCATAACCTTAAGTTCCATGGTCACAAAGCGTTCTTCGCCTTCCTCACCGTTCTCTGCAAGTTCAGGGGCCGGATTGTTCGGTGTGGCAAAACGAATGTTCCCGCGGCCACCACGGCCTCCTCTGGCAACAACCACCTGCTGACCATGCCTGGTCAGATCGCCAATCACTTCGCCGGTATCGTCATCTGTCAAGATGGTACCTGGCGGAATACGAACAATCGTGCTGTCCGCGTTGGCACCATGCTGACTTTTATTCCGACCCTTTTCTCCGCGCTTGGCCTTGAAATGCTTCTGGTAACGGAAATCCATCAGCGTGCGAAGTCCTTCATCCACCCGGAAAATCACGTCGCCGCCCTTGCCGCCGTCGCCGCCGGCAGGTCCGCCTTCAGGAACGTATTTCTCACGACGGAATGCGATGAGCCCATCGCCGCCGTCTCCACCTTTTACATATACTTTTGCCTTATCTACAAACATGAAATCACCTTCCTCAAGTCACAAACGGCAGATACAAGCGATACGAGGTTTCCCCCGGCTCCATCTGTTCCACCCGAATGCCTTCTCCTTTTACGGATTGTTCAATCTGAAGCTTCAAGCTGTCCGGTTCTCCGAAGAATCCCTCTCCCTGAGCCCACACAATCAGCTCTTGCTCCTGCTGCATAAATGTTAATGTTAACTGCCGAGATTCTCCCCATGACGCTTTGCCGCTCAATTGGAAGGCTCTCACCGTTTGAATGATCGCGTGGGTAAAAGACTCTGCCGTTTGTGGCGATACTTTGTCTTCCAGTTGCACCTGGTCCACAACTTCAACGTCCAATTGCAGATTGTTGCTGTACGTACGGTATGAATGTAAGTGAGCATTTTGCATAATTCGAAAATTGACG
>NZ_ADHJ01000016.1:0-7747 GCF_000193415.1 Paenibacillus vortex V453 | reverse complement strand
ATCTCGTTCGCACCAGCAACTCTTATAATATATCACGTTTGTTCCGGTAATGCAAGAGGTTTTTTTAGAGAGTTTTTTAAGTTCTTATAACTTCCTCTCAACCTCAGCGTCCCATCGCATTCTTTCATTTCGCGACTGGATTTATAATGTATCATATTATTCAATGTGATAGCAATACATAATTTCTTCCAAATTCTATTTGCATTAGATTCTGCATTGAGGCTAGCATAACTAAACATTCGGAAGATTCATAGACATCCGAAACAAGCAAAACAAAGATGAATGAAAAGATACAGAAACATGGTCACAGCAAATAAGGAGGACCACCCTTTGATCCCCCTTACTTCATTAACAACTTGAAATCTTACCCTTTGATCCAAGGATTTTGGCGCTTGCTTCTTGATGCAGGAGATTGTTTGCGCGATTTTTTTGCTGCTGTTCTTGTTTTATTAGCCTGTTGACGGTTTACTTTCGCTCTGGATTTTGCAGCCTCTTCGATACCAGTATCTCTTATCGGCAAATCATCATCAGCATTCTCAAGCTCATTACTGCCAGAAATGTTGCTCTGCTGTGTCTCAAAAGGGCTAGGAGCAAACTGCTGCTCGTTTTGTCGTTCATTCCAGTTCTGCTCATATGGATTTGCAAATGAAGGATATGTGCCATGAGCTGCCGGGGAACCATATGCTCCTGCATTAAAATCCATTCCACCCTGCCATGGTTGATAAGGAACTCCAACGCCAGGTACGTGGTGACCGTGATGTTCATGTTGCGGGTACCCGTGATGAGGCATATTGTAGTACGGACTTATTTCTCCTCCATGGCACCCGCAAGGTGATGGAACATATCCGTAAGTCATTGCTGTATGATGATGCTCGGGATATGGCTGGTAGTTGGAACCCATACCGCCCGTATATGATTCCGTAATCGAGAATTGTGAATATTCCAAACTCATCGGTTGTTCAGATACTCCCGGGTATCCAGCCGTCGCATTCCCCCAGCCCTCATTATAAGAGACTGGCATCACCTCCTGTGAAATCTGGTGAAACGGATGTACCGCTTTGCCAAAATCCGCGCCTTGCCATTTTACAGGCTCATGATATCCCCATGGCCCTTCAGGAGAGACATATTGTGGCATCGTAAATGCTGGCGCATTTTTATGAGGGAATTCTGGACATGGATGTGGCATCATGTGAACTGGCATCTCCATAAATGGCGGGCACGGTTCCGCGATCGGATGAATCGGATGCGGCAGCGGCATGGTTTTGACAGGGAACGTATACTCAGGTTCAATGGGTTTATATGGCGGTTTAAATTCTGGTTTGAATTCTGGTTTGAACTCAGGCATAACGACAGGCTTCTTAAATTCCGGCATCACTTCTGATTTCTTAATCTCCGGCATGATTTCCGGCTTTTTAATTTCAGGCATGATTTCTGGTTTTTTGATCTCCGGCATAATGACCGGCTTTTTGACTTCCGGCATCATTTCGGGTTTCTTAATTTCCGGTTCGATTTTCTTAGGTTCCTCTGGAAAAGGTGAAATCTCCGGCAGTTTTGGCAGAACCGGCGGTTCCGGTTCCTTCACTTCAGGTACCGGCGGCTGCTCGATCGGCGCCGTTATTTCTTCCTTCACACCCGTGTATTCCTTGCTGCCTGGTTTCTTCTTGCCAGGGGTCGATCCAGAGCTCATCGAAGTCCCCTCTTCTGCTCCTGTCTCCGTGTATACCCCTGATGACGGGATATTGACGACTTCTCCCACCAAAAGGGCATTCGGATTTTTAAGCTGCGGATTGGCATCAATGATTTCCTTCAAGGTAACTCCCCATGCCTTGGACAGCTTCCAGAGAGAATCTCCTTGCTTTACCGTATGCTTATGGATGATTGGCTGGCTGCCGCCAGGTACCGGAACAGGCTCTGTTGGTACTTTGATCTTGGTACCGACCTCGAGCTTATTCGGATCCACGAGCTGTGGATTGGCATCGATGATTTTCGCTAATGGGACGTCATATTTTTTGGACAGCTCATATAGGGTGTCGCCTTCCTTGACGATGTGTATCTTCACGCCGCTAAAACCTCCTACACTCTTCTAGGCGTCATGTAATTCGCCCGCTTTCGTTACTACATCCTATGCACAGAATAGGCGATTGACATCCCTCAAGACAAAAAAAATCCTTCCATCGACATGAAAGGATTGTTGAAGACACATAACGAGCTGTCCTATAAAATTAAGATTCCCATACTTTATAACCGTCTTGATCTACAATTTTGCGGAATTCTTCGAGCAGCTTCAAAGTAACCGGGCCAGCCTGCCCTTTACCGATAATCCGACCGTCAATTTCGCGAGCGGCAATAACCTCGGCAGCGGTTCCTGTAAAGAATACCTCGTCTGCAATGTATACGTCGTGCATGCTAAAAGGCTCTTCCTTCAATTTAATGCCCAGTTGATCGCATAAATCGATAATTGCCTGACGCGTAATGCCTTCAAGTGCTCCCAGATAGCAGGGCGGTGTTGTGACCACTCCATTTTTGACGATGAAAATATTATCCCCGGAACCTTCGGTCACATATCCTTGCGCATTCATCATGATCGCTTCATCCGCACCCGCAAAGTTCGATTGAATCTTCACAAGAATGTTGTTTAGATAGTTCAAGGACTTGATCTTGGGATTAAGCGCATCTGGAATGTTGCGGCGCTGAGCCACAGAAACGGCCTTCAAACCGTTCAGATAAGCTTCCTCCGAGTAAATGGCGAGCTGCTCTACAATGATTAACACGGTTGGTTTAGGACAGCGCCGCGGATCCAGGCCCAGATTGCCAGCACCACGAGATACCACGAGACGAATATAGCCATTACGCATATCGTTGCGTCGAATGGTTTCTGCCATAGCCTCCAGCAGTTCATCAAATGCCAGTGGAATAACTAAATCGATGGACTTGGCGGAATCGTACAGCCGGTCCAAGTGTTCCTTGCACTTAAAGATGTTGCCGTTATATATCCGAATACCTTCGAATATACCGTCTCCGTACAGGAATCCATGATCAAAAACGGATACTTTAGCGTTCTCTTTGGTAACCAATTCTCCATCTAAATAGATCCATTGCTCTGACATTTACTTAACCTCCATCTTCTCACGCTCGTACGCATAGCCCGGATAAGACCCCAGCACGCGAACCAAACATCCAAGCGCTTCAATCTCTCCCATTGCTGCGACCAACAGAACGGAATCGGTAGAAGCCATGACATCGATATAAAAATAGTAATTACCAAGCTTTTTCTTCGTAGGGCGGGACTCGATGCGGGACAAATTCAAACGCCGCCATGCAAAAGCAGAAAGCACCTGATGCAGCGCACCCGGAACGTCTTCCGGCAGCGTAACCAGGATACTGGTTTTGATATGCTCCGGCGAACGGTTAATTGAAATCGGATCACGACCGATCAATACGAATCGGGTGTAATTGTTATCATGATCGGTAATACGCTCGGCAAGCACGTTTAATCCGTGTGTTGCCGCACCCAGTGATGTTCCGATCGCGGCCCACCCCTGGCCTGGATTATCCTTTACGATTTTAACCCCTTCCGAGGTGCTGCCTACCTGCTCCAGCTCCGCTTGAGGTGCTGCTTTTGCAAGAAACTGACGGCACTGCGCAGTCGCAACTTGATGGGACCAGATCTTTTTGATTTGACTGTAATCCATCGTTCCGTCACTCGTAAGGAATTCCGAAGCATTTCCGATTAAATTTTGGATGGAAGGATATACCCACTCCACCTGCATCGGCAGGTCCACCTCATTCACCAGCCAATCCATGTGAAGGCTTACCGATCCTTCAATGGTGTTCTCAATCGGGATAACGCTATAATCGCTCTTGCCTTCTACTGTAGACATAAATACATCAGAGATCAGTTTATAGTGCACAAACTCCACCGGCTCACCATTAAGGAGATAGCGTATCGCTTCATGAGATACCGATCCTGAGGGCAACAAGGCTATTTTTTTCATGAAGTAACTTCCCCTCTAATCATATCCAAAAAGGATTTGTTGTTTATATCATCCATCAGCTGAACACCTTCGGCAACTGGATTCAGCTGGTAACAAGCAGCCGAAATTCCTTCCGACTTCATCGTCTCCATCAGATACGTGCTCAGCTGTCCTTCTACTCGCGGATCTTTGCGGTCCACGAAAGCAATCATAGTCGGACCCGCCCCGCTAAGCGCGATACCGAGTGCTCCCTGGTCAGGTGCTTCCGTCAAAATCCTGGACATCCCCGGTACGAGCGGTGCCCGGTAGGGCTGGTGGATACGGTCTTGCATTGCAGCACGAATCAAATCCAGTCTGCCTGCGCAAAGAGCTGCTGTCATTAAGGAGGACCGACTAATATTATATACAGCGTCGGCTAAACTGACCTGGGCAGGCAATGCTTCCCTTGCCTTGGATGTCGCCAACTCAAAATCAGGAATGACTACGAGCGTTCCGAGGTCCGCCGGAGGTTCAATGCGCATATAATCCGCATGAGCTCCATCCCATACCGCCGTAATAATTCCTCCAAATAAAGAAGCCCCCACATTATCTGGATGCTTCTCAAGATTCGTCGCCATATCAAAAAGCTTGGAATCCGGCAATGGTGAGCCGATCAGAGCGTTGGCAGCTGCTAATGCACCTACAATGGCTGAAGCGCTGCTGCCAAGACCCCGGGTGAGCGGTATTTCAGAGTACATGGAAATTTCGAGTTCCGGGACAGATTGTCCCGCTTCCTCAAAAACCATCTGAGCCACCTTATAAATCAGGTTGCTCTTATCTGTCGGCAGACCGCCCATCTGATCACCATGAAGATGGAATCCGGTCTGCTCCGACGCTTTGATCTCGATCCATGAATAAAGAGACAATGCCATGCCGAGTGTATCGAATCCAGGTCCCAAATTCGCCGTACTGGCCGGAACCTTCACCCGGACTCCTTGGGACAAACTCATACCTGCGCAGCTCCTTCAAGCTGAGCAATAGCATCCATTACGGCAGATTCTGTATCCGACACAACGAGCGGTTCGGATTTCACTGTGGAGATCGCGATGTTGGGATCCTTCAGACCATGTCCTGTCAGAACACAGACAACGGACTCCCCGCCTTTAAAATATCCTTCACGCTTCATTTTATAGACACCTGCAATGGAAGCAGCAGATCCAGGCTCGGCAAAAATCCCTTCCCGCGATGCGATTTTACGATAAGCTTCCAAAATCTCCTCGTCCGTAACATAGTTAATCTGTCCGCCGGACTCCTCTGCAGCAGCAACCGCCGTTTTCCAGCTGGCTGGATTCCCGATGCGGATGGCAGTGGCCACTGTCTCCGGATTCGCGATAGGCTCCCCTTTGACGATAGCCATCGCGCCTTCCGCTTCAAACCCAAGCATTTTTGGAAGTGAGGACGATTTGCCTGCGGTGTGATACTCTTTAAATCCTTTCCAGTATGCGGAGATGTTACCCGCATTGCCGACTGGAATCGCCAGTACATCCGGCGCTTTGCCCAGTTGGTCTACGACCTCGAATGCCGCAGTCTTCTGGCCTTCGATACGATACGGATTCACCGAGTTCACAAGCGTGATCGGATGCTTCGCAGTAATCTCGCGAACGATTTCCAGCGCACGGTCAAAGTTGCCATCAATGGCAATGACCTTCGCTCCGTAAATCATCGCCTGAGCAAGCTTACCCAAAGCAATATTATTGTTAGGAATAATGACGATGCAATTCAACCCTCCGCGGGCAGCATAAGCAGCCGCTGCTGCGGAAGTATTACCGGTAGAAGCGCACATAATTGTACGGCTTCCCTCTTCCATCGCTTTTGCTACGGCCATCACCATTCCACGGTCTTTAAAAGATCCCGTAGGATTAAGTCCTTCAAATTTGAAATGCAAATCAATCCCGAGCTCTTCCGATAAGTTAACGGCTTTGATCAGTGGCGTATTCCCTTCCTTGAGTGTAAGAAGCGGAGTACGCTCATTCACCGGCAAATATTCTCTGTAGGTTTGAAGCAATCCTTCATACGGCATCTCTCTTGTTCTCCTTTTCTTGTGAAAAAATTATATAGGGTTCATGCTTTGAATCGCTTATCCTTCAACACGATAAACACTTTTAATTCGGCGGATGACATCCAAGCCTTCGAAATGATTCAGTACCTTATCCATGTTGGCTTTGCTTGCGTTATGGGTGACGATGATAATCTCAGCATCCGGGTTATGCTCATTCGGCTGCTGGACAACGGACTCCAAGCTGACATCATGCTGGGCAAACACCTGCGTAATTTGGGCAAGCACGCCCGCTTTATCATCCACATGAAGCAGAATGAAATTTTTGTACACGATCTGCTCATCGGTTTTGAGTTTCTTCAGTTTATAAGGGACGATGGCTTTCAAGCCGTTAACGCCCAGCTTCAGATTCTTAATGATGGCTACCAGGTCTGCCACTACGGATGTTGCCGTTGGCATCTCGCCGGCACCGGCTCCATAAAACATCGTTTCGCCGACAGCTTCCCCGTATACGTAAACGGCGTTAAATACACCGTTTACTGCTGCGATGGGATGTCCTTTGCGAACCATCGTCGGCTGAACGCTGATGCTGAACTCATCGTCCTGCCGCTCTGCAATTCCCAGAAGTTTCATCTCGTAACCCAAGCGCTTGGCATACGCAATATCGTCCTTTGTCACTTGCGAGATTCCCTTGACAGATACATCCTGCAGCTCCACATTCGTACGGAAGCCGAGGGTACCGAGTATCGCCATCTTGCGTGCCGCGTCCAAGCCTTCCACATCGGAAGTCGGATCAGCCTCTGCATATCCAAGCTGCTGGGCCTCCGCCAAAACATCCTCGTAAGAGGCGCCCTCCTGGCTCATTTTGGTCAGAATAAAGTTGGTTGTGCCGTTCACAATCCCCATAATTTTCATGATACGGTCGGATGAGAATCCTTCAATCAGCGTCCGGATAATCGGAATGCCGCCAGCTACACTGGCTTCATAGAACACATCACACTGCTTCTCTTGAGCTTTTGCCAAAATTTCGGCACCGTGCAAAGCCATCAGATCCTTGTTAGCTGTTACGATATGTTTACCCCGATCAAGCGCTTCGAGGATATAAGACTTCGTCTGCTCGATTCCGCCCATCACTTCTACAATGACATCGATCTCGGGATCGCGGATGACTTCCCATGGATCTTCGGTTAGCTTAGTCTGATCCACGCTGACGCTGCGGTATTTCTCCAGATGTTTTACTGCAATACGCTCTATCGTAATCGGCGAACCGACCTGACTGCTCAAATCCTCCTGATGCCCCTCTACGATGCGGACTACCCCTGTCCCTACGGTTCCTAATCCCAAAAGCCCTACTCTGACCGGTTTCATTAATACACTACCTCCTGTATCCCATCACATAGATATCTATTTATTTGTCATATCTTACCCTTGCCCTATCATCTGGACCCTTCTTACCCCGGTTATTCGCCTTAAACCGTCGAGCAGATCATCCAGCTCCTCATTAAGCCGGGAAACCTCAACGGAAATCACAACATTTGCGATCCCTTGCAGCGGAATGCTCTGATGAATGGTAAGCACATTCCCGCCTTCACCCGCAACCAGCCCAAGCACCTCGGACAGCATCCCGGAGCGATGTTCCATATCGATAGAAATCGTTACGATTTCATCACGTTCCAGTTGATTGATTGGATGAATGCCATCTTTGTACTTGAGCATTTTGCATAATTCGAAAATTGAC